>NZ_CP187370.1:0-4972 GCF_049810355.1 Rubrivivax soli | reverse complement strand
TTAGGTTCGTCCGCGGTTATGCGCAGCAAGGGCCGCAAGCCGAGCGATCCACCTATGACGTAGGCCGTCGCGACCGCGCATAACGCTTCCAAGATCGTCCTCCCCGGTGGCCGCTGTGGCCGCCGTCAACGAGGAGACGATCATGGATTCGCTCAACTCCAATGGGCCCGGCGCGCTGGCGCTGGAGCCGCTCTGCCAAGGCGCTGCGCAGGAACTGCTGATGCGCAGCTACACCATCCGCACCGTCAATCGCTACAAGCGGGTGTGGAAGCAGCTGGCCGACTTCGTCCGCGCCCAGGGCCTGCCTGCCGAGTACACGCGTGAACTGGCCCTGCGTTTCGAGCAGGCGTACGGCGTTCGCGACGGGGAGGTGCTCAAGCTCGGCCAACAGTGGCGGCGGCACCTGGTCTTCGGCATCAAGGTGCTCGACGACTTCGCGCGCACCGGCACCATCAGCCGCTTCGTAGTCGAGACCACCGGGCTTCGAGTACCGGCGGGCATGCACAAGCCCCTGCGGGAGTACGAGCAATACGCCAGGGAGCGGCGGCATCTTCGGCCCACCAGCCTGGCCGAGCGGATGCACAACATCGCGGTCTTCCTGGACTTCCTGCGCACTCGCGGCCTGGAGACGCTGGACGCCCTGCAGGCCGAACACCTCAGCGCCTTCGTTCAGACCCGTACGGACTGGAAGCCGAGGACCGTAGCGTGCGTCTCGTCCAGCGTGAGGCTGTTCCTGCAGTTTCTCTTCATGCGCGGCGCCCTGCCGCGCGACCTCAGCGCTGCCATCCCAACCGTTCGACTGGCCAGCAATGCCAAGGTGCCGTCGGCGTGGGAGCCAGAACTGGTCGAGCGGCTGCTTGCTGCCGTCGATCGCAGCTCGCCGAAGGGCCGGCGTGACTACGCCATCTTGATGCTCGCCTCGCGCTTGGGTCTTCGCCTGGGCGACATCAAGCGCTTGACGCTCGATCAATTGCACTGGACCACGTCCACCATCGAGATCGTGCAGAACAAGACGGGGGAGCCGCTGGTGCTGCCGCTGATCGAGGAGGTCGGCGCCGCACTCATCGACTACCTGCGAGCTGGGCGACCGCCGGTCGAGCACCGGCATCTGTTCACCAACCTGACGCCACCGTTCTCGCCGATCTGCCAGAACGACCGGCTCCACCGCGTCGTGGCGTACTGGCGGGAACTGGCCGGGATCAAGTTCAAGACCCCGCAGCGTCAGGGACTGCACTCGCTGCGCCATACGTTGGCCACCCGGCTGCTCGGGGCGCAGACGCCGTTTCCCGTCATCTCGGCCGTTCTGGGGCATGCCTCGCCGGCAACGACCTTCATCTATGCCAAGGCCGACGTGGAGACCCTGCGCATCGCGGCCATCGATCCGGAGGAGGTGTTCCATGGCCACGCCTCGTAAGCCCGTGACATTCACCGGCAGCAGCCCCCTGGCTCCGCTGATGGCGCAATACGTTCAGGAGAAGCGAGCCTGTGGCTATCGCTTCAACCCCGCCGCATCCAGCCTGCGCCGACTCGACGCCCACCTGTGCAGCCAAGGCTTGCAGCAAGTCGAGTTGCCCAAGGCCGCGACCGCATCCTGGCTGGCCAAGCAGCCGCACGAGACCGGCAAGACCCAGCGCGCACGGGTCAACCTGGTTCGCAACTTCGCCTTGTTCATGCGCCGACTGGACCTTCCTGCCGACGTGCCTGATCACGCCGTGGGCGCCAAGGATTCGAGGCCATTCCTGGCGCGCGTGTTGACGCACGGGGAAGTGCGCCGCTTGCTCGAAGCCGCCGACCGGATCGAGCCGATGGCGTCGACTCACCTGCGCCACATCGTGCTGCCGGAGCTGCTGCGCGTGCTGTACGGATGCGGCCTGCGTCTCGAAGAGGCTCTGCGCCTGCGCATGCGCGACGTCGACCTAGTCCAGGGGGTGCTGCGCATCAACGACACCAAGTTCCGCAAGGACCGCCTGGTGCCGCCGGCCCGGCCCCTGGTCGTTCGTCTGCAGAAGTACGCGGCCGCGCTGGGGCCTCGTTCGGACGACGAGTACTTCTTCCCATCGCCTCGCGGCGGCCGGCTGGACGGCGGTGGCGTGTACCGCAATTTCAGGGAACTGCTGCACCGATGCGGCATCGGCCACGGCGGCCGCGGCGAAGGGCCTCGACTTCACGACCTGCGCCACACCTTCGCGGTACATACCCTGCTGCGCTGGTACCGCGAGGGTGCCGATCTGCAGCCCAGGATGCCGGTGCTGGCGACCTACCTCGGGCACGCCTCGATCGACGGCACCCAGGACTACCTGCAGATGACCGCCGAGCTGCATCCGGAGATCGTCTCGCGGTCGGACGCGGCCTACAGCGACGTCATTCCACCCAGGCCCTGGAGGTCGTCATGAAGCCGACCGACCTCTCCTTGCACGTGACGAACTACCTCACGCGCTACCTCGCCGGCCAGCGCAACCTGAGCCCGAACACGATCAAGGCCTACCGCGATGTGTTCACGCTGCTCCTGCGCTTTGGCCGCGACGGACGCGGCATTGCCGTCGAGCGCCTCTGCCTGGCCGACATCGACGTGACCTTCGTCGAGGCCTTCCTCGATCACCTGTCGCAGGAGCGGAAGTGTTCAATCCGCACACAGAACCAGCGGCTGGCCGTGCTGCACGCATTCTTCCGCTACGTGCAGTCGGAGGTGCCCGAGCGGATGCTGCAGTGCCAGAAGATCATGGCGATGCCGCTGCGGCGCCATGTCCAGGTGCCGGTGGCCTACATGTCCAAGGACGAGCTGACTCAGGTGCTGGCGCATCCCGATCCGACCACGCCGGCCGGGCGGCGCGACGCGGTGATGCTCAGCGTGCTGTACGACACCGGCGCCCGGGCGCAGGAGTTGATCGACCTGAACGCCCACGATGTGCGTTTGACAACGCAGGCCCAGGTCAGGTTGCTGGGCAAGGGGCGCAAGGTTCGCGTGGTGCCTTTGATGGACGCCACGGCTCGGCTGTTGCGTGAACACCTGCGGGAGAACGATCTCGATCGGCCCGAGCGAGGCCACCTGCCGGTGTTCCAGAACCGCCAGGGCGGGCGCTTGTCGCGGTCGGGCCTGCGGTACCTTCTGCACTGCCACGTGCAGGCCGCCCGGTCGGCCGTGCCCGGCTTCACGCAGAAGATCAGCCCCCACAGCATGCGGCACACCAAGGGCATGCACCTGCTGCAGAGCGGCGTGTCGCTGGAGATGATCCGCGACTTCCTCGGGCACGTGGATGTGAAGACGACGCAGATCTACGCCCGGGCGAACCTGGAGATGAAGCGGCGCGCTTTGGAGAAGGTGGCCGGCGAGTCGCCGTCGCCAGCGTTGCCATCCTGGCAGCAGAGCAAGTCTCTGCTCGACTGGTTGCGCTCGCTATAGCCGCGCAGAGTAGCTTGTCAGTCGGCGGCCAGGGCATGGATGATCGGGCAACTGCCCGTGGCCGCCCCCGTATCGCATTGGCGCAGCAGCGCCAACAAGGCCTTGCGCATCGCCTTCAGGTCGGCGAGCTTCTCTTCGATGACCTGCAACTTGTGCCCGGCAAGCTCGCGTGTTTCAGCACAGGCGCAGGCCTCGTCCAGCTCCAGCATGCTGGCGACTTCCTCCAGCGTGAAGCCCAGCACCTGCGCGCGCTTGATGAACCGTACACGCTTGATCGCCGCCGGGCCATAGCGGCGATGTCCGCTCGCCGGTTTGTCCGGTTCAGCCATCAAGCCGCGGCGCTGGTAGTACCGGATCGTCTCGACGTTCACGCCGGCCTCGTCGGCCAATCGCCCTATCGTCAGCTCGCTTGTCATCTGGACCCCTTGACTCCGTACCATGGTACGGACTCTAGACTTTCCGACATCAAACAAGTTCACCCGGTGTATGGCCACGTTCAAAGCAAGAGGTTCACTGCTCGCCGGCGCGTTGGCCGCCGTCGGCGCGTCGGTGTGCTGCGTCGGTCCGCTCGTGCTTTTGACGCTGGGCATCGGCGGTGCGTGGATCTCCAACCTGACGGCGCTGGAGCCTTTGAGGCCCTGGTTCATCGCTGCGACGCTGCTGTTCCTGGGTCTGGCGTTCCGGCGTCTGTACCTGCAGCCACAGGTCTGCGAGCTCGGCGCGGCGTGTGCCGAGCCGATCGTCCTCAAGCGGCAGCGGCTGATCTTCTGGCTGGTGACGCTGGGGCTGCTCGCGTTGTTGTCGGTGCCCTGGTTGGCGCCATTCTTTCTGTGAAGGACCTACCCATGCGCCATTTGATTGCCGCAGCACTCGTCATGCTGATGCCCTTGGCTTCGCTGGCTGCGCCGCCGCAGACCGCCGTGCTCGACGTGCAGAACATGACCTGCGGGCTGTGCCCGGTCACGGTGAAGAAGTCACTCGAGAAGGTGGCCGGTGTGAGCCAGGCTCAGATCGACTTCGCGAAGAAGACGGCCACCGTCACGTTTGACGCCGACAAGACCAACGCAACGGCACTGGCGAAGGCCACGACGGATGCTGGCTTCCCCTCGACGGTGAGGAAGTGATCATGGCTGACCCGGAACTGGAATCGGTGCTGACATGCCCGGCGTGCGGCCACGCCAAGCGTGAGGTGATGCCGACCGACGCGTGCCAGTTCTTCTACGAGTGCGAGCACTGCAAGACCGTGCTGCGGCCGACGGCCGGCGACTGTTGCGTGTTCTGTTCCTACGGCTCGGTCAAGTGTCCGCCCGTGCAGATGCAGCGCGGGTGCTCGAGCTGTAGCGCCTGAAGGCCACGACCCGCGCGGCAGTACTTCACCCGCGCCGGCGGGGCTGCGCGCACGACATCAGCCGGCCGGCGTCTGGGTAGGCCGGCTGAATGCGCTTGGATGGCTCCTACACCCGAACCGTCCCGCGTAGATCAGCGGAGTTATGTTGAGTCAGACGCGACCTCTCGCATGTCGGGCGTGAGCGCAGCGGGCTTTCTGCGCATAACCGCGGACTGGCCTAAATA
>NZ_CP187369.1:0-17098 GCF_049810355.1 Rubrivivax soli | reverse complement strand
CCGCGGCGCCCACCTTCAAGCTGAACGCGCCCATGCGCCTGAACCCGGCCGTGCGCGATGCCCTCGCGGCCATCGTCAGCACCCTCAATGGGGCCCGGCAGCGCTCGCGGCCGCCGGCACCTGTCGCGGCCGGCCTGTTCGTGCCGCTGGCTGAACTGGAACGGCGTGGCGTGCAGCCCGCGCTGGCGGGTCGGGCGCTGGCCGATGTCGGCCTGCTGGTACATGCCGGACGGGATGGCCCGGCCACCGTCACGGCCGACTTCCGCGGCGAGCCGACCATCGGGCTGGTA
Source organism: Rubrivivax soli (assembly GCF_049810355.1). Classification (GTDB taxonomy): domain Bacteria; phylum Pseudomonadota; class Gammaproteobacteria; order Burkholderiales; family Burkholderiaceae_C; genus Rubrivivax. The sequence goes on along the minus strand of NZ_CP187369.1, from coordinate 16,808 downwards.
GTCGCCCCAGCCTGCATCGATGGTTTCGACCCTGCCGCCTTCGAGCCGGCCGCGCACGAGGAGCCCTGACATGCTGATGCGCCGCTACGAGATGCCCTGGCGGCGCGCCTACGAGGTGTACGCCGCCGCCGTCTGGGCTTCCGCACTGCTGTTCTTCGCCGTCACCGGCGGGCTGGGCCTGCTTCCGCGGCAGCTCGCACTCCCGCTCGCCGCGTTCTGTCTGGCGATGGGCGTGCTGCGGCTGGCGCAGGGCGTTCACACCCTGGTGCTGCGCGCCTCGCTCTCCGGCCGCGGCATCCAGGTGCTGAGCACACGGGCCGTCGCCCGCTGGACGGCGAAGCCTGACGCGGTGTTCCTGGGCTTTGGCTTCGAGTGGCGGCCCGTCCACTCGCAGCGTCTCTACGAACTGGCTAAGGTCGACTACCGCGAGTTCACCGTGTCGCCCCGCCTGCTGCAGGTGCTGGGCTACGACGCACGCCCGCAACCCGATGCAGAGATCGGCCTGCCCTACATCCATGGCGTCGAGCCACGCGAGGTGGCACTGCACCGGCCGCTGCAGAACTTCGAAGGCGGCACCTTGCTGGTGGGCACCACCCAGTCCGGCAAAGGCGTGGCGCTGGCCAACCTGGTGACGCAGGCCGTGCGCCGCGGCGACGTGGTCATCGTCATCGACCCCAAGAACAGCCGCCGCCTGAAGCGTGTCACCCAGCGCGCCTGCGAGGACTGGCGCGACCCCGACACCTTCCTCGAGTTCCACCCCGCCTTCCCTGAAGCCGGCGTGCGCCTGGACTTCACCTTCAACTGGCAGAAGCCCACCGAGATCGCCTCGCGGATCCAGTCGATCATGCCGCCGGACACGGCTGGCGCCTTCTCCGCCTTCGGCTGGGACGCCGTGAACGTGGTCGTGCAGGGCCTGGTGGAGTTGGAGGAGCGGCCGAACCTGGTCAAGCTCACCAAGTACATCGAGGGCGGTATCGAGCCCGTGCTGGAAGCGACGCTGCGCCGCTTCTACGAGCGGCTGCTCGGCGCCGGCTGGCGCGACCAGCCGGAGATGAAGAAGCTGCTGCACGATGCGCACCGCGGCAACATGAAGCGCCCATCGGAGGCGGCCAGTGCGGACCTGTTGGCCCTGGTCGCCTTCTACGAACACCACGTCCCGCAGTCGCAGCGCAACAAGGTGCTCGACGCCCAGGTGCGCACCTTCCGCCACAACCGCGAGCACTACCAGAAGATCACCGCCAACCTGCTGCCGGTGCTCTCGATGCTGACCTCAGGCGACCTGGGCCGCAGCCTGTCGCCCGACCCCTTCGACGCTGGTGATGCGCGGCCGATCATGAATTTCGAGAAGATCGAGCGCGCCGGTCACGTGCTGTACATGTGCCTGGATTCCCTGCCCGACCCGTCGGTCGCCACCGCCATCGGCGCACTGGCCCTGGCCGACCTGGCCGCCCGTGCGGGCATGCGCTACAACCTGGGCGGCTACCGGCGCATCTCGCTCTTCGTGGACGAGGTGTCGAACGTCATCAACCAGCCGCTGATCGAGATCCTGAACAAGGGCGCCGAGGGTGGCATCTTCACCACCTGCGCGATGCAGACGCTGGCCGACCTGGCCAAGCGGCTGGGCAGCGAAGACGCGGCGCGCATGGCACTGGGCAACCTGAACAACCTGATCGCGCTTCGATCCAAGGACCGACCGACGCAGGACTTCGTGGTCGAGACCTTCGGCAAGACCGCGATCCACTCGGTGCGCGTGGGCCTGAGCAGCGGCGCCGACGCCCACCTGGGCGACTTTTCGTCGAGCTACTCGACGCAGCTCACCGAGAGCTTCGAGGAGATGGTGCCGGCCGACGTGCTGGGCAAGCTGCCCAACCTGCAGTACTTCGCCTCGGTGTCGGGCGGGCGGATCATCAAGGGGCGGTTTCCGATCCTCGACCCGGATGCGGACGAGCCAAGAGCAACACGTGCGGCACCCCCCAAGCCGATCCGGACTCCAGCTGCAATGACGGGGCAACCGTCGTGATCCGCGCAGTCGGCATCGCCGCCCTACTCAGCCTGCTGGTGCTGGTGCTCTACCTGCCATCGGCGCATCCTCCAGAGCGGTTCCTGGCGCAGATTCGAAGCGAGCACCAGGCCATGGAAGCGCTGTGGGGTGAAGCGCCCGCGCTGCGGATCCTCGACCGCGCACTGGGCCTCCAGGGTGCGGAGCGGGAGGCCACGCCTGTGCCCCCGATCGCCAGCGCACTGGCGGCCAGCGGCGTCGACGACGCCGTGGCGCGGGAGATGGCTTCGGTCCACCAGCGGCTGTTCGGAAACAGCTACTTCCGTGCGATCGATGCACTCGTGCTGCTGGCCGCCTTCAGGTTGTCGGCGATGCTGGAGTGGCTGCCTTGGATGGCGGCGTTCGTTGCTGCAGCGATGGCCGACGGAGCGATCAGCAGAGTGATCAAGTCCAAGGAGTTTCGGCACCACGATCCGGAGCGCTTTGCGCTGTACGCATCGATGGCGATCGTGCTGAGCTGCACTGCCGCCGTATCAACGGTTGTTCCGGTACCCGTTCACCCGATGCTCAGCCCCGCCGTCCTGGCCGCGGTGGCCTTGTTGGCTGGGCGCGGCTTCGCCCATTTCCACAGGCGCGGTTAGTGACGCCAGCCAGCCCGGGCCTAGGGAACCAACATGATCTGGCCACCGCGAATTGCAGCGGCCAGCGCCTGGTGCATGGAGCCGTCCGGCAGCATCACCGCCTCACGCCAGACCAGCCTGAACGCCTTGAGGCTTGCACCGAAGACCACGAAGCAGTCCTGGCCGTAGTGCTGCGCCGACCGGTAGGCGATGCCCTCGAATCCTTGCGCCCAAGCCTCTCCCGCAATGTCCTGTGTTGCCGAGAAGCGCAGTGACTGAAGCACCGGCCAAGAGGAAGCATGGGGTCGCAGGTCCAGCAGCTGAATCGGGCGTGTCGTCCGTAGGCACAGCAGCTGTCGGCCGGCGGCGCCGCTGAGCGACAGCGAGACGGCTTCCCGTCGCACCAGGGACTCGTACAGCGCCGTTTCAGGACTCTCTGCGAAGTAGCACGCAGCCACCCTGGCCAGGGCGAAGCGGCCGGCCATGTCGCCGAGCGGCGCCATCCGCAGGGGGCCAATCGAGAGTGCCCCTGGCCGGGCCCTGGCGCGCTGTACGCGGTAGACCGTCTGCGATACCGCGAGCATGACCGGGGGCAGGTACTGAAGGTCGTGAAGTCTCATCGGAAGGGAGTCAGTTCCCCTCGTGCTCAGCGATCCGGATCACTGTGTCCATCTGCCCTTGCTCGATGGCCTGGCGCGGCGTGATGCCGTTCAGGGCGCCGTGGGGCGACTCCAGGAAAGACAACAAGGCCCAGCCTTCGGCGGTGCCCAGCGCCGCCGAGAGCTTCGGGAGTGCCGCCCAGACGGACGGCTCGAATTGCCAGCGCGGCATGCGGAACCCACGTTTGGTCTGCGTCAGGCCGATGGCCCGACCTTTGGCGATCCAGGCGTTGATGGTCACGCGCGTCGTCTGCACGAGCTGCGCCGCTTCGTCGGTCGAGATCATGTCGGCGGCACCCAGCCGCTGCTGCCGCGCAGCAAGGCTGTTGGCGAGCAAGGAGCGAACCTCGGCAGCGGGTACGTAGCTCGGTGGCTGTGGGTTCGATGGACGGGTCTTCGCGGAAGCACGAGGGTTGGTTGTGGACGGGTGCTGAATGGCTTCTTTCATCTCCAGCCTTCCTGGGTTTGGTGGGCCCGTGAGGCCCAACGTTGCGCCTTACGGCGCATTGCGGCCGTTCACCTTCTGGGACACGAAGAAGGCCTTCGCGCGGCGCAGGGGTCGAACCGTCGACACCGACAAGTGCTGCGCCGACACCTCACGGGACCGCTTTGCGACGGCCAGCGTGGCGCAGACCACGTACTGTTGCCACTGCGCATAGCGGGTCTCGACAGCGACCACGGCGCACCCGCACATCGCCTTGAGGGCTCCGATCATCGCGGCCGACAGCTTGTTCGGCAAAAAGTCGAACCGCTCGCCATCCCGCAGGATGATGCGGTTCAGGGAACACAGGTAGCTCTCGTAGACGCTGCGCGCGTCCCGATTCGCACTCACGCCGTTCATCGCGAAGATGTTCAGCGCCCCTTCACGGTCATCCCATACCAACATGACATCTCCTTGCTGCGCCAAGTCGCAGAGACTCGGGCAGAACCGAACCGAACACTTTGTCTAGTTCGTTAAGTTGGATCATACCGATCACAAGACAAAGTCGCAACGACCTTGGCCGGCGCCTTGTGCAAGCACACTTGCACTATTCGCTGCGCGCAGCTCGTCGGAGCGCTGCATGGGGAGCGTCTTGGCTGGAACAGCAGCGTGCTGCGCGATTCCGGGGAACCAGACAGGGCCGTTTCGGTCGTCACTGCCGCAGCAGGTCTTCCGCCATGCCATCCAGCCGCGCCTTGACGGCACGCCAGCCCGGCATGTGCCGATCGAGCAGCCTGTAGAACCTGGCGCTGTGATCATGGCTGGCCAGGTGGCACAGCTCGTGAAGTACGACGTAGTCGATGCAGTCCCGAGGCGCCTGCACCAGGGCCGGGTGCAGCGTGATGCGCCCACGCGGCGAGCAACTGCCCCACTGCACACGCATCCACTGCAGGCGCATCGGCGGCGGCACCTTGACCCAGCGCAGTCCAGCGGCGATGGTGTCCAGGCGTTCGCGCAGCACTTCGCTGGCCCGATGGCGGAGCCACGCTGACATCTCGGCCTGCACATCCACGGCAGCTCGGCGCTGGACGGTGACCTCCAGGAAGCCGCCGCGCAGCCGGCAGGACGCCACTGTCGAGGGATCCACGGTGACGCGCAGCCGGTAGCGACGCCCCAGGTAGAGGACGGTCTCACCGCTGGTGTAGTCGCGGTGGCGAACGTGCTCCAGCCGGGCCTTGGCCTGCGCCACATGCTGCGCAATCCACCCGGCGCGCTTCTTGACGGCCTGCGCCACGCTGGCGTGCGTGGCGCCCACTGGCGCATCGACCAGGACGCGCCCGCTGGCCTCCACATGGATGGCCACCCTTGACGGCTGGCGCAGAGGCTGCAACCTCAGCGCATAGGCGATGACTTCTTCGCCATAACGAACGCTGAACCGGCCCGCCCTGGCGAGCTGATCGACAACCCCGTCGGTCATTGCGCCTTCCCAAGGCCCAGGCGGGTGATCTGCACGATCTGTTCGACAGCCTCCTTGGCCCGGTCCAGCCCGAGCTTGCCGAACAGCAGCGGAAGCAAGCCCTTGCGAATGGCCGCCTCGATACTCTGCGGGCTGAGCGAGTTCTCGGCCACGGCCGTTCGCACGACCTCGTCGATCTCCAGCGCCTGCGCCACCAGGGTCTGGCGGGCCACGTCGTCCATCGCCTCCACAGCGCCATCGCCCAGCACAAGGCGAAGCACGCCAAAGTAGGCTCGGGCGTGCGGCTTGTCCGCCAAGAGGTCCGGCGTGCCGGGCGGCTGGCGCGACGTCACCCGTTCCTCGAAGTCTTTGAACAGCGCGTACTGCTTCAGCGGGTGGTCGAACATCGCCTCGGCCTCGGCGATCGCCTGGCGCAGCAGTTCACCGAACACCTTCTGGGCATAGGGATCGTCGGCCAGCTCCTGCTCGATGGTCTTGCGCAACCTGGTTCGGATCAGGTCGGTCTCGTTGCGCGTCTTCTCCTCGGACCAGTCTTTCGGGTCCTCGGCCTGGCCCAGCTGGTGCACCAGGTACGCGCCCTCGGGCTCGCGAACTTCCTTGCCGATCACCTGCTTGTCGACCAGCTTGCGGATCTGCTCCTCGTAGGCGCTGTAGTCCACGACTTCCATCGCGTCACGACGCGACGTCATGCGCAGTTCGGTGAAGAAGCGCAGGTCGGCCTTGTAGCGAGCGATCTGCGCTTCCGAGAAGCTCTTGTCCTCGAAGAAGCTCCGGCTCGACAGCGCCGTCTGCAGGCACAGACCGAAGGCCGTTACCGCGGCATAGAAGTCGTCGCGCAGCTTCTGCCGTTCGTCGTACTCCTCACCATCGGGCGCTTTCACGAACCTGGGCGTCAGCATCTGACGGAACTGTTCCCGGTCCAGCTTGTTGGCCACGCCCTTGAAGAACGACCACATGCGGTCGTGCAGCCCGGGCAGACGCTTGTACTCGGTGTCGACGTTGCGGTAGAGCCCCTCGATGTCAGCCACGTCGAAGCCGCCCTGGGTTCGGGTCTCCAGGTCCTGGTAAGCGCGGATCGCGGTGTCCAGCTCCTTCAGGATGCCGCGGTAGTCGACCAGCACACCGTAGCGCTTGTCGTCGTGCAGGCGGTTCACGCGGGCGACGGCCTGGATCAGGTTGTGGCCCTTCAGCGGCTTGTCGATGTAGAGCACCGTGTTGCGGGGCTCGTCGAAGCCAGTGAGCAGCTTGTCGACCACGATCAGCAGGTCAGGCCCGTCGTCGGTGCCGAAGTCGGCCACCACCTGCTTCTCGTAGGTTTCGGCGTCCAAGCCGTAGGACAGCACCGTCTGCTTCCACCACTTTTGCACTTCGGGCAGCTTGTCCTCATCCACCTCGGCGTTGCCCTCGCGCGTGTCGGGCGGCGAGATGACGATGGCGCTGGTGACCAGGCCGGTGTCGTCCAGCGCCTTCTTGTAGCGAATGGCGTCGAGCTTGCTGTCGGTGGCCACCTGCCCCTTCAGGCCCAGGTCCAGCTTCTTGATGTTCTCGCTGAAGTGGGTGGCGACGTCCCAGGCGATCAGCTCGATGCGGCCCGCCGCACCGTAGATGGCGCCCTTCTTCGCAAACTTCTTCTTCAGGTCACCACGCTGCGCGTCGCTCAGGCCCGCGGTGATCTTGTCGAACCAGCGGTTGACGGCCTCTTCGTTGATCGTCAGCTCGGGCACGCGCTCTTCATAGAGCAGCGGCGCCACCGTTTCGTCTTCCACGGCCCGCTGCATGGTGTAGGCATGCACGATCGGGCCGAACTTGTTGGACGTCTTCTCGTCCTTCAGCAGCGGCGTGCCGGTGAAGGCGATGTAGGCCGCACGCGGCAGCGCCTTCTTCATGCGCTCGTGCGTCTCGCCACCGTGGCTGCGGTGGCCTTCGTCCACCAGTACGATCAGGTTGGCCGAGGGGTTGCGGCACTCCGGCAGCCTGGACGCCGAGTTGAACTTGTGCACCAGCGTGAAGGTGATGCGCTCGGTGCCGCTGCCGATGCGGCGCGCCAGGTCACGGCCCGTCATCGCACGGCTCTTCTCGCCATCCTTCAGGGATGCGATGGCGGAGCCGAAGGCACCGCCCGAGATGAAGTTTCGCGAGAGTTGCCCTTCCAGGTCCACGCGGTCGGTCACCACCACCACGCGGCACTCAGCCAGCGCATCCACCAGCAGCAGCGCCTTGGTGAGGAAAACCATCGTGAAGCTCTTGCCAGAGCCCGTGGTGTGCCACACCACGCCACCCTCACGCCCGCCATCGGGCCGCAGTTGCTGGATGCGTGCCAGCAGCGCCCGAATGCCGAAGAACTGCTGGTAGCGGGCGACGATCTTGCCGACCTTGCGGTCGAACAGCACGTAGCTGCGCAGGAACTCCAGCAGGCGGCTCGGCGTGAGCAGGCTGACCAGCAGGCGGTCCTGGTCGGTGGGCTCCATCGGCTGCGCCCACAGCGCATCGAAGTAGCCTGCCAGGGCCGCAGGCTTGCCCTCGAACAGCCGGGTACGCACGGCGGCCGGAAGCGCGGCGTTCTTGGCCGCAAGCAGATGTGCCGCGTCAAGCTCTTCCTCGCGCCAGCGGGCCCAGAACTTGGCAGCGGTACCGGTTGTGCCGTAGCGGCCCTCGGTCTGGCTCACGGCCAACAGCAACTGGGCGTAGCCGAAGAGCTGCGGAATTTCGTCGGGCCGCTGGTTGCGCAGATGCTGGCTGACACCCTCGGCCACCATCGATTTGCCGACATGCGTGGACTCCGGGCGCTTGGCTTCGATCACCACCAGCGGGAGCCCGTTGACGAAGCACACCACGTCCGGCGTGCAATGGTGCGTGCCCTGGGCGGAGAGCACCTCCATCTCTTCGGTGACGTCCCAGCGATTGGCGGCCGGGTCCTTGCTGGTCCAGTCGATGACCGGAATGGTCGGCTGGTGCTTCTTGCCGTCGGGCATAAACTCGGTAACCGTGATGCCCAGCGCCAGCTTGCCGTACAGCCGCTCGTTGGCCGGCAGCAGCCCTTCGGCCAGGCTCAGTGCCGACAGTTCGCGCACGATCTGTTCGATGCCGCTGCTGGACAGCGGGTACGACTGGCCCTTGTACTCGTAGCGGCGGGTCTGCAGCACTTCGACCAGGCGCGCCCGGAGCAGCACCTCGCGGGTGCTGCCGCGCATCGCGAGTACCTGGGCCTTGGTCAGGAAGTTCCAGCCGAGGTTGCACAGAAGGTGCAGTGCCGGAAGGTGGGAGGCGTAATGCTCCTTCGAGTTGGGCGCGGCGGCGGTCATGGCGCGGTCTCGGCGGCGGGAATGCGGACACGACGCTTGCCAGTCAGCAGATCGGCCAGAAGAGCGGCCTTCTCGTTCCTGAGGCGTGCGGCGTACTCGTCGCTGCGACGCACCCACTCGGCAGCAACTTCCAGGCGCGCCGCGATCGTCTGCTGCTCGTCACGTGGAGGTACGGGCACCTTGCAGGCCATGAAGTCTGCGGGTCGGATATTGAGCAGTCCGTTGTTCCGAACTCCTGTGTTGACCAGGGCACCAAGTTGGTCGTGCAGGAAATCAGCAGCGAACAAGTGCTCGAAGAAGCCCGCATGGTGACCATCCTTCAAGCGGAAGCACACATAGACATGGGGCACAAGCCCCTTCGGCAAGCCCTTGAGCGGATACACGCAGCCAAACTCATAGCGCTTTGAGTTGCCCTTGTTGTACGCAAACTCGCCTTCTTCGAGCGCGATGTAGTTCTGGACGCTCTTGCCCGCCATGAAACGGCTGTACTTCTCGTCTTGCCGCAAGAATCCAGCGCCGGACGAGATCATGAGGACTGGTAAGTCCGGCTCGGCGACTTCGCTTCGTTGCACGCGGGTTGCAACGTCCGAGAGGTGTCGCAGAGGCCACGCGCCTTGCTTTACGCCGCGAAGGATAGATTGCTCAATCATGGCGGACATCGCCATCTTGGCATTCGATGCGAGCCGCACGGCTGACTCAATCGCTTCGTCCCAGGTAGACAGGATCTGTGCGATTCGCTGCTGCTCGACCAACGGCGGAAGATCAATCTCGAGTCGGACGAAGAACGGGAGCCCGATCGTCTTAATGGTTGACCCCACGGCTATGCGCTCGAATTCCGGCTTCTCTCTTTGCAGCCAGTGGTAGAGAAACCAGTTGTGCAGATCATTCGAGACCGAGCAATCCCAGCCAATGAAGTGCTGACTGACAGCCATTGGTTCTGCCAGAACCGCGCTCTTTCCGACACCTGCATCGCGGCTGAGAATGACTGTCCCGGCGGGAAGGAGAACCGCCGATGAGTTCTTGATTCCTTCTTCGCTGATCTCGTGCTCGGTGACAGCGATGTAGCCACGATCAAGTCGCCATGAGTCCGCAAGCGAGACCCACTTGATTCCGCCGTTCCAGTACGACGACTCCCCCTTGTTCGGCGTGTGTCCGCTCGCGCGGCGGGCGACTGCGTCTAGCCGCGCCCGGCGCCACCCCTCAGGCAGCATCGCTCTTCGCCTTCTTCTTTGTGAGCCGCTTCGCGACTTGCCCGAGCTCCTGCACGCCAGCCTCGTCAGCCGCAGGCGCCTCCAGCACGCGCGCGGCGTACGCCTCGCCCTCGGCCTCCAGCGATGCCCGGCGCTGCGCCGCGAATCGCTCGTACTGTCCCTCCGCATGCGCCACCGCGTCCTTGTGCGACACGCTGCCCGCACCTGTCAGCACCTGGCGCTGGTTGAAGTTCAGGAAGGCGTCCAGCCGCTCGGCCCAGTCCTTTAGGAAGATCTCCTTGCGCCGCAGAGCCTGGTCTTCGGCGAAGTCCAGCCACATGGTGACGATGCGGTTCAGCTCTCCGATCTCCGCGTCGCGCAGGTAGTTCTTTGCGGTGCCCACATCGGCCTTTGTGACCTGCGCACCCTTCCAGGTGCTGAGCCCCATGTGGGGCTTTGAGGCATCGGCTCGGCGCAGGATCAGCTCGGGCGCGGTCTGGCCATGCACCGCGTAGTGGAGCTTGTTCTGGATCACCTTGAAGAAGCGCGTGGTCTCGGGCAGGGAAGGCACGTAGTCCGCCGCCATCGCGAAGACCTCGCGCACGCGCAGGTACATCCGCCGCTCGCTGGCGCGGATGTCGCGGATGCGGTCGAGCAGTTCGTCGAAGTGGTCGCGCGCGGCCTTGTCGCCGACGGGCGGGTTCTTCAGCCGCTCGTCGTCCATCACGAAGCCCTTGACGAGGTACTCGCGCAGGTTCGTCGTGGCCCATTGGCGAAACTGCGTGCCTCGGGGTGACTTCACCCGGTAGCCGACGGCCAGGATCATGTCCAGGTTGAATAGCTGAGTGCGGTACCGCTTGCCATCGGCGGCAGTTGTCAAGTCGGACTTGACAACTCGATCTGCGGTCAGTTCGCCCTCCCTGAGAACGTTTCGGACATGGAGACTGACGTTCTGCTTGGTTGTCTGAAACAGCTGGGCAAGTTCCAGCTGCGTCAGCCAGACCGTCCCTTGGGAAATCCGCAGGTAGAGGCGTGCCGTTCCATCATCCGCCTGATACAGGACGAGTTCTCCTCGCTCTTGGCTGGCGTCGCTGGTCATGACACTCCCTCACGGTTTCCGATCCCAACCTTCAGGATCTCGTTAAGCGCCTCGATTTCTCTGCCTACAGAGACCCGAACGAATCTGGCACCAAGGGCCCGCTCAAGTGCAGCCTGCCGCTCCGCGTCATCCCGCAGCCGCCGAGCCGGACCGTGGTGGCGCTCGTCGTACTCGATCGCCAGCCGCCACTCTGGAATGAAGAAGTCGATGAAGTGAGGCGGTAGATGATGCTGGGGTAGGACAGTGACGATTCCATCCAAGGCACCGAGCAGAAGCTCGCCGAAAGCTCGCTCCTTGATGGGGGCGATCCGGTATGTCGACTTTTCGATCTCGCGTTCCTTGACCAAGTCCAGGAGCCAGCCCAGCTGATCGAACCGCTGACTCCGAACAGCGATCGCGTGCGCCACTTCGAACGGGTAGTGCCTTATCAGCCTTTTGACGGTGCGCGCACCCTCGGCCTGATCGATGGCGTAAGCCGCACCAGAGGTCGGCTGTCCGGCCTCCTGCAAGTCGCGGATGTGGATCTGGACGTTCTGCTTGGTTACACCGAAAAGTGCCGCCAGCGTCTTCTGCGAGAACCACAGGTCGCCCTTCGCCTCGACTACGTGGAGATTCATAGAGTCGACAGGCTTCCAAACGATTGACTTCACAGAGCAGGCCTACTCATAGCCCAGCTCCTTCAGGTAGACGTCCATCTGCACCTCCAGCCGTGCCAGCTCGGCCTTCAACTGCTCGCGCTCGCGGCGCACCGCCATCAGGTCGATCTCGGCCTCTTCCTCGAAGGTGTCGACGTAGCGGGGGATGTTCAGGTTGAAGTCGTTCTCGGCGATCTCTGCCGGCGTGGCCAGGTGGGCATAGCGCGCCACGGGCTGGCGGGCGGCGGCGGTGTCCAGAATGCGCTGCAGGTCGGCCTCGCGCAGCATGTTCTGGTTCTTGCCGGCCTCGAAGTCGCGGCTGGCGTCGATGAACAGCACCTTGTCGTCGGCTTTGTGCTTGCGCAGCACCAGCACCGCGGCCGGGATGCCGGTGCCGTAGAACAGCTTCTCGGGCAGGCCGATCACCACGTCCAGCAGGTTCTCCTCGATCAGCTTCTGGCGGATGCGCCCCTCGGCGGCACCGCGGAACAGCACGCCATGCGGCACCACGACGGCCATGCGGCCGGAGCCTGGCTTCATGGTCTCGACCATGTGCAGGATGAAGGCGTAGTCGCCCTTGGTGCGCGGCGGCAGACCCCGGCGGAAGCGGCTGAACTTGTCAGCCTCGGCGCCTTCGAAGCCCCACTTCTCCAGGCTGAAGGGCGGATTGGCCACGACGATGTCAAAGTGTTTAAGGCTGGCTGTGCCGTCGAGCAGCTTGGGGTTGCGGATCGTGTCGCCCCACTCGATGCGGTGGTTGTCCTCACCGTGCAGGAACATATTCATCTTGGCCAGCGCCCAAGTGCTGCCGATGGCCTCCTGCCCGTACAGCGCGTACTTGCGCGCACCGGTGCGCTGGCGGATGAGCCTGCCGCACTTCATCAGCAGCGAGCCCGAGCCGCAGGTGGGGTCGCAGATCTCGTCGCCGGCCTGCGGATCCATCAGCTTGGCCATCAACGTGGACACCTCGGGCGGTGTGTAGAACTCGCCGGCCTTCTTGCCGCTGGTCGACGCGAAGTTCTTTATCAGGAACTCGTAGGCGTTGCCGATCACGTCGAGCTGGCCGACGCGGCTCTCGCGCAGGTTCAGCTCCGGCTTGGCGAAGTCTTCCAGCAGGTGGCGCAGGATGTCGTTCTTCTGCTGCTCGTCACCCAGCTTGTTGCTGTTGAAGCTGATGTCCTGGAACACGTCGCGCAGCTTGCCGAGGTTGGCCTCCTCGATGGCATGCAGGGCCTTGTCGATGCGCTCGCCATTGCCCGGCGTGTGCCGCAGCGCATGCAGCGCGTAGAAGCTGGCGCTGGCCGGCAGCACGAAGCGCTCGTTCTTCAGCATCTCGGCGATCAGCTCGGGATGGTCGCCGTACTGGGCCTTGTAGTGGTCGTAGTGGTCTTGCCAGACGTCGGAGACGTACTTCAGGAACAGCATCGTCAGGACGTAGTCCTTGTAGATGCTCGGGTCCACGGTGCCGCGGAAGGTGTCGCACGCGGCCCAGACGGCTGCGTTGATGTCGTCCTGGCTCACGGCGGCCTGGGGTGTTGCGACGTCGTTCATGCGGTGTCCTGCGGTCAATGTGAGCTGGCTTCAGCGCCCAGGTCTTCGGCGATGGCCTGGAGTTGCTGTTCGCGGTTGTGGATGAGGCGCTGCAGGGCTAGTCGCTCCTGCACCGCCAGGCCGGCCAGCGCGACGATGCGGCGCTGCTCGGCGATGGGTGGAATGGCCAGGACCAACTGCTCGAGCACCGCGCGGCGGATGCTGAGCTGGCTGCTGCCCTCGGCGGCCTGCAGCAGTTGGCGTTGGCACGGCGGCTGGTTGATCTGCCAGGCCAGGAACTCGGGGTCGAGCGCAGTCTCGGGCCTGACCCTGAGGTGGAAGAAGGCCGGCACGCACACGGCGTTGGGCAAGGCAGCGCCGACACAGGCCGCGTAGAACCGGGCGCCCTTGGCGGCGAAGAGGATGTCGCCACCGACGATCCAGTCGGGCTGCTTGCGCCCGGCCAGCCGGGTGCGCATGACGGCGGACCAGTCGACGCCCAGTTCGGGGCTGACGTCCTTCATCTGGATCACGTGCACGTCGCCGCCCGGCACCTCTTCAACCGTGGTGCGGAAGGGGTAGCCCGCCTGAAGTTGGGCCACGTCGGCAAGCACAGTTCTGAGTGCATCAAACGGCATACCGTTATATTAAAGCACGGTCTGCCGTATCTGCAAGTGCAGTTTGGTCAAAGATGCACTGAAACCTGCCTGACCGCCATGATTGCGCAGACAGACCACGCCCACGAGGGGTTCGATTCCAGAAGCCGAAACCCCCCTCGCAAACCCGCCTTTCCGAGCCACCACGGCAGCGGCCGGCTCCTACCCTCTCGGTCACGCGCTCGACAGAGCACAGCCTTCAAATCTGAAGCCCCCGAACGAGGACCGCGCCATGTACTCTGCATTGCCCGCTGCCCGCTGCGACGTCGCCACCCAGGCCGGCCGCTCCGGCTCTGGCGCCCACGACAGCGAACACCCGGAGACCATCGAGACCCGGCTCTGGCTCGAGGAGCACGACTGGCTGTTCACGGTGCTGCGCAGCGAGGGCAACGTGTCGCCGACCTTCCGCTTCCCGGACCTGATCAGCGCCTGCGTGTCGCTGGTCTTCCTGCACGATGACGCGCCGATGCGCATCTTCGACTTCCTGGGTACGCAACTCGTGCTGCGCCCACCGCTGACGCCCAGGCGCCGCGAGTCTATGTGGCGCCCGCAATACGAGCTGCTGCTGGCCGTGCAGCGCTCTCCGGCCAACCGCCACCCCAACCCCAAGTTCCAGCTCGACCAGCTGACCACCGCCTGCGTGGCCCTGTGCCGCCAACACGAGAGCGCCGACATGCTGGTACTGCGCCAGGCGCGGCTGAACATGGCCGACCGCGCCGCGCGCGGGCGCCCATGCCGCCCCGGATGAGGCGAGAGGTGACGGCGCGGTGGTGCTGGGGTTTCGCCCCACACGCGCCGCAGGTCGCCTCCACGTAGACCCGCTCTCAATACCCGCTCCACACCCGCTTCCGACCCTGACCGGTTCGCCGGTCCGCACCCGTCGCTCGACGCCCCGCACTCGGCCAAGCCTGGCCGACTGGAACGGCGTCGCCCTGTCCACCAAGACGTCACGGGTCGATCCATGCAAATGCCGCTGTTGTTCCCCGCGCGACGGTCGCCGATCCGGCCGATGCCAGGACCCTGGCTGCTGGCAGCGCTCGCCACCGGCTGGGCGCCGTTGCAGGCCCAGGCCTGCTGGGAGCAGGCGGCGCAGCGCTACGGGCTGTCGCCCCACCTGCTGGTCGCGGTGGCGCGTGTCGAGTCCAACCTCGACCCACGCGCCGTCAACCGATCGCATCTGCAGCGCACGGGCTCCTACGACATCGGGCTCATGCAGATCAACAGCTCCCACCTTCCGACGCTTGCGCGGCATGGCATCAGCGAGGCGCAACTCTACGACCCTTGCACGAACATCCACGTCGGCGCGTGGCTGCTGGCCGACGCATTCACTCGGCACGGTGCCTCCTGGAACGCCGTCGGCGCCTACAACGCCGCCTGCAGCCAGCTCAAGGGCGAGGCCTGCACGGCGGCGCGTGCCAGCTACGCCTGGAAGGTCTACCGCCGGCTGCCTTCCGCCAGCGGCGCGGCTACACGTCCCGTCGCGGCGAGCCCGCAGCGGCCTGTGCAGGCGGCGCAACCGGCGCCCATCCTCCTGGCTGCGAGGGTGGCGCCATGACGCGACATCCGCTTCGGCTCTTGGCCGTGCCTGTGCTGGCGGTGACGGTCGTTGGCGCCGCGTCGTCGTGCAGCGCACCCCGAACTGGCGCCCTCCCTTCAAGGCCAGAGGCAGCTCAACCGCCCGCCACTTTGGCTCGTGCCGCAGCGGGGCTGTCGATCGCCCAGCTGGACCACGGCCGCCAGGCTCGGTTCGCCACGTGCGCGCCGCCCGCCTGCCCCGTCGTCACGCCGAAGACGCTGGCCGTCGATCCGCCGCGTGCAGCAGCGGCTGAAGCGCGAGCTGACTCCATCCCGGGCTCGGATGCGGTCATTGCACAGTCGCTGAGCCCCGGCGAGACCTTGGTGATCGCCGGACCCCAGGCACCGCTGCCCCCTGCGCAGCGAACCGCGATCGGGCCCGAGGACGCGAGCGAACCGCTGGTGTCCGAGGTCGTCGTGAGCTTTCCGTTCGGGAGCGCGGTGCTCACGGCCGCCGCCCGCGCCTCGATCGACGCCGCGGCAAAGGACGAAGGTATCCGGCGCATCGACATCCGGGGCCGCACGGACAACGTCGGACCTGCGGCTGCCAACGACCTGTTGGCCCGCCAGCGCGCTGCTGCGGTCGCGCAGTACCTGCGGGCGCACCACCCGCACCTGGCTGGCGCGGAGGTGAAGGTCGATGGACGCGGCGTCTGCTGCTACGCCACGGCGAACGACACCCCGGAGGGCCGTGCGCGCAACCGGCGGGTCGAGATCGCCTTTTGGCATGTTCCCTCCGACCTGTAGAGCGCCTGCAGTCGCCCGACCCTCATCTGCCCACCCGGCCCTACCCGCACTTGCCCGCACCCTGGCACCTACCCGCTGATCACCTGCACCCGACCCGACGCCACCGCGATCCACCTTCGACTCCCGGCCCTGAACCATCTGAGGACTCCCATGAACACCGCTCTCGCCTCTGTGCATCCCGCCCGTGCCACGGGCTCCTTCGCAACCAACGGCGTCGACGACCCCGGTGCGGCCAACTTCGCCGGCAGCCGCCGCTCGAAGCGCCTGCTGTCGCCGGTCTCGCTCTTCGTGCTGATGGCGCTCGGCCTGTGCGTCGCCTTTCCCGGCTACGCCCTCGACCTGGTCGCCTTCACCGGCATCACCGGCCCGCTCACCTCGGCGCTGACGCAGATCGCGAGCCTGGGGCCGGGCATCAAGGCCCTGGTCGGCTTCGTCGGCTTCGTGGTCGCACTGATCTCGCTGGCCGCACTGCGCAACTTCGGCCCGGTGCTGTTCTATGTCGGGCTGGCCATCTTCGCCGCGGTCGGCCTCGTGATCGCGGGCGCGATCATGGGTGCGGTGATCTGACGCGCGCGGAGCCGACGAGCAGGAGGCCCGCATGCACGCCGACACCTACATCCCGCGCCGCCTGGACGACCAGTGGAAGATCGGCTTCTGGGACGTCGACGTCGCCGCGCCCCTGCTCTTCGGGCTGTTCATGGGCTACATGTCCGGCTCGAAGTTCTCCTTCGCGCTGTGCCTGGCCGCCGGCTTCCTCACCTCGCGCGCCATCGCCCGCATCAAGGCCGACAAGCACCCGGCCTTCGCGGTGCACTGGCTGTACTGGCACCTGCCCACCAGCCCGCTGACGGCGATGCGCGCCACGCCGCCGTCGCACATCCGGCGCATGGTCGGTTGA